>NZ_JBHMFC010000104.1:0-32287 GCF_042427585.1 Mariniflexile ostreae
GAATTATACTAAACCAATTTTTAGCTATATTTGAAAACAGGATTAAACTATAAATAATTTAACCCTGAAATTTTGAACTTACACAGATTTTAGGATAGTGTCTTGTTTAATAATGTATCTTGAATATGTTTAATTTTACTTAAAGAGATGGGTTTTAATACATAATCAATTACTAATTTGTTTTTTTTTGCTTTTTCAATATCTCTGGGGTCTATAGATGAACTGATTACCAAAATTTTAATATGTTCATATGTGTTTATTTTTGCAACTTCATCTAAAAATTGCCACCCATCCATTACGGGCATATTAATATCTAATAGTATAACATCTGGAATAGTGCTATTATTTTCTAGCCTCTGTTTGATTCCTTTTAAAGCTTCTTTTCCATTCTTATAGAAGATATAAGATTTAGAAAAATCAGTTTTTATCATCATTTTATTTATAAGATGTTGATATATAGGGTCGTCATCAATGATACATGTGATATTAATTTTATTCATTCATTAGTGTAATAGTAAAGATTGTCCCAACATTAACTTCGCTTTCAACTTTTATGTCTCCATCAAGCGCTTCAACTTGATTTTTTGTAATGTAAAGGCCTAAACCATTGGAGTTGTCTTGGTTATGAAAGGTTTTATACATACCAAATATTTTTTCACCATGCAAATCTAGATTAATGCCTATGCCGTTGTCTTTAAATGTGATGATAACATATTTGCCTTCAATTGTTGCGCTAATGTTAATAAGCAATTGCCGGTTAGGTGACTTATATTTAATCGCATTGGTTAACAAGTTATGAAAAATACTATGAATATAGCTAGGAACTGTTGTTATTTTTATAGAATCGTCTACAGCAATGTGTATAATGGCGTTATGTGTTTTGGCAAACTGCCTTATATTTAATATTGCATTATCTATGGCGTCTTTTAGATTTACAGGCTTTAAATTTTTTAATACTTTGCTTTTAAGATTTATAGAATCATTAAGATTATGTATTGTATCACCTAATTTTCCAATGGCTGTTTTAATTATAGAAAAATTATCTGTTTCTACAAAATTGGGTTCTTCCAGTTCTATAACACTACAAATCATTTCTAAATTACTGTAATGTGACCTTAGATTGTGAGATACGATGTGCGCAAAATTTAAAAGCTGTTTATTTTGTTTTTCTGAAATATCAAGTAATGCTCTTATTTTTAGTTCTGCAGTTTTACTATCATTTATATCTTCTACATGCAAGACATAATGGGTGGGGATCCCTTTATTGTTTTTAATTAATGATTTCGTTATAATAGCCCAAATAGGCGTTCCTGTTTTATTTACCAATCTTTTTTGTACCGTATAAGACGCTATTTTACCATTAATAAAATCGGAAAATTTAGCCTTATGTTTTGTGTAATCTTCTTTATGAATTAATGTTTTATATGGTGTTTTTTTTAAATCATTTTCATCATAGCCAAGTAAATCGCAAAGGTGTTTGTTTATTTTAAGCCAATTACCATCCAGGTTCATTAACGCAACTCCAGTTTTAGAGTATTCAAAGGTTTTTCTAAACCGCTCTTCACTTAGAGCGATTTTTCTATTGGCCAAGGTTTTTTCTGTGATGTCTTGAAAGGCACCACATACCCGGTAAACTTTATTGTTTCTAATATCGACAGTACCTATAACTCTAACCCATTTTTCTTTTCCTAAAGCTGTAATGATTTTGAGTTCGGTATCGTAAGGTTCGAAATTTTCAATACATTTTTTATACAAGTCTTTAATGGTTTCTCTACTATACCCTTCTTTGTAGAAATTAAGAGCAGATTCTATTTGAGGTTCATACTCTTGCTCAACTTCGTGTATTTTTTTTGTCATAGGGCTCCAATATAGTACGTTGTTATCTATATTAAATTCCCATATTCCTATGGTGGCAGCCTCTTGTATAATAGAAAACAAATCGATAGATTCTGAGGTGGAATTTGAGGGTAGTGAATTTTTGTTTACCGTAGGCATAAAAAAGAATTGGATTAAAAAGTATTATTTGGCGCAGATAAAACATCGACAAAGAACGTAAATGGTCGACAAAAATACGTGAATTCCTTTTAATTATGATGATTTATGATTTATTAATCCCGAATAATTATTAATTGTCTTTTTTTAAGCATTACTTTATATTAAGTTAGAAGTAATGCTTAATCACTCATGCAATGTAAATATGATATAATAAAAAAGCGTTTCCATTTTTAAATGGAAACGCTTTTTTATAAAACATTATAACAATTCTATAAACACGTTGAGGTTTATTAAACTGTTTTTACGGGTTCTTTTTGAGATGAAAAATCAACTTCAATTTGATTTTTCAAAATATCTTCAAAAGTTTCTCTCTTTCTTATTAAAAGTGCTTCATTATTATACCATAATACTTCTGCTGGTCTGTAACGTGAATTATAATTACTCGCCATAGAATAGCAATAGGCTCCAGCATTTTTAAATGCTAAAACATCACCCTCATTAATTTCATTGATACGTCTGTTATTGGCAAAGGTATCCGTTTCACAAATATAGCCTACTACAGAGTAAAAACGCTCTTTGCCTTTCGGGTTAGATAGGTTTATAATATCGTGTTCTGCGCCATATAACATAGGTCTTATTAAATGGTTGAAACCCGAATTTACTTGAGCAAAAACTGTAGAGGTGGTTTGTTTTACTGCATTTACATTAACCAAGAACTGTCCAGCTTCACTAACTAAAAACTTACCTGGCTCGAAAGCTAAAGTCAGTTCTTTGCCATAATCTTTGCAAAAATCATTAAAACGTTTGGTCAATTTTTTGCCGAGCTCTTCAATATTAGTTTCAATATCATCTTTTTTATAAGGCACTTTAAAGCCAGATCCAAAATCTAAAAATTCTAGATTTTTAAACTGTTTAGCCGTATTAAATAAAATTTCACTCGCATATAAAAATACATCAATGTCTAAAATATCACTGCCAGTATGCATATGGATTCCGTTTATGGTCATCCCTGTATTTTCAACAATACGGAGGATGTGTGGAATTTGATGCACCGAGATACCAAACTTACTGTCAATATGTCCTACAGAAATATTGGCATTTCCTCCAGCCATAATGTGTGGATTGATACGGATGCAAACGGGGATATTTGGGTGTTTGGTGCCAAACTGTTCTAAAATTGATAGGTTGTCTATATTAATTTGAACACCAAGTTTTGTAACGGTTTCAATTTCTTCTAATGACACCCCATTAGGGGTGTAAATTATTTTATCGGCAGGAAAACCAGCTGCCAAGCCTAATTTCACCTCTTGAATAGAAACCGTGTCGATACCAGAGCCAAAGGAGTGTATCAGCTTTAATATAGAGATGTTTGAAAGCGCTTTTACTGCATAGTTAATCTTTAAATGTTTAACACCTTTAAACGCGTTTGTTAGGCGTTTGTATTGCGATAAAATTTTGTCAGCATCATATACATAAACCGGACTTCCGTAATCTTGTGCTATTTTAAGCAATTGACTTTTTTCCATAAGACTCACTTCTATAAATTTTTTGACAAAGATATTTTTTTCCTTTCCAATAAAAAATAAAAAACCCGAATATTAATCAAATTGCACAAAATGTTAATTATATAACAAATAAGCATAGTGCGCATATGGGTTTTATGCATTCCTAAATAAAATATTAGTCTAATTAAGACCGATTCTATACATTTGTGATTCTTAAAAAATATTTAGCAAATTATGAATTTACACGAATATCAAGGTAAAGAAATATTGAGCGGTTTTGGGGTGCGTATCCAGCGTGGTATTGTGGCCAAAAATGCAAATGAGGCAGTTGCGGCTGCAAAACAATTAACAGCTGAAACCGGAACGAGTTGGCACGTTATAAAAGCTCAGGTTCACGCAGGTGGCCGGGGAAAAGGTGGCGGTGTAAAACTTGCTAAGAATTTAAAAGAAGTTGAGGAGATTTCAGGTCAAATTATTGGAATGGACTTGGTTACCCCTCAAACCTCTGCTGCAGGAAAGCGCGTGCACCAAGTTTTAGTTGCAGAAGACGTGTATTATCCAGGAGATAGTGAAATTTCGGAATTTTACATGTCTGTCTTATTAAATAGAGCAAGTGGTCGTAATATGATTATGTATTCTACTGAAGGTGGTATGGATATAGAAACGGTTGCTGAAGAAACCCCTCATTTAATATTTACTGAAGAAATTGAACCTACTGTGGGCTTAATGCCATTTCAAGCAAGACGTGTTGCTTTTAACCTAGGCTTGTCTGGAAATGCTTTTAAAGAAATGACCAAGTTTGTTTCTAACCTTTATAAGGCTTATGTGAGTTCTGATGCCTCTTTATTTGAAATCAATCCTGTATTAAAAACCAGCGATGATAAAATAATGGCTGTCGATGCTAAAGTTACTATTGATGATAATGCCCTTTTTAGACATAAAAACTATGTAGACTTAAGGGACATCCGTGAAGAAAGCGCTATTGAAGTAGAGGCCGGAAAACTGGGATTGAATTATGTGGATTTAGATGGAAATGTAGGCTGTATGGTTAATGGTGCAGGTCTGGCTATGGCTACTATGGATTTAATTAAGCAAGCAGGTGGTGAACCCGCTAACTTTTTAGATGTTGGAGGTACTGCAGATGCAGCACGTGTAGAAGCGGCTTTTAAAATTATTTTAAAAGATCCCGAGGTGAAAGCTATTTTGATAAATATTTTTGGAGGTATTGTGCGTTGCGATCGTGTAGCGCAAGGTATCATTGATGCGTATAAAAATATGGGGAACATTAATGTGCCTATTATTGTACGCTTGCAAGGCACCAATGCAGATATCGCAAAAGAATTAATAGATAATTCTGGTTTGGCCGTTTTAAGTGCTACAGAATTTCAAGAAGCTGCAGATAAAGTACAACAGGTATTAACAAAATAAATAGGGAAAGCTTAGCGGGGTTTTGAAACCTGTTAAAATCTAAATATTTTAAACAAAAAAAGAGCAACCTAATCGTTGCTCTTTTTTTGTGGACTTTTAAAGCCTTTATGCGCTTCTGTTTTTTTGGAAAATGGTTTGGAATCTTTTTTATTAATAACCGGTTTTTTATTAGAATTTGCTTTCTTTTCAGGCATCGGTCCTCGCAAATGAATAACCAAACCATTTAAAAAGTTTCTTAAAATTTGATCGCCGCATTCCATGTATTTTGGATGGTCTTCTTTTCTAAAGAAAGCGCCCAATTCACTTGTAGTAATTCTAAAATCTACGAGCTCCAAGATTTTCACTATATCATCATCGCGCAACTTTAATGCAACCCGTAATTTTTTAAAAATATCATTGTTTGTCATATCCATGTTTTTTCAGGCTTTTTTAAGCGTGTATTTTGTCGACTTTTTATAAAAGCCCTAGTGTTTTAGCGTTTTTTAAATATTCTGTAAAGATACCTTATTTTTTTATTTTATAATATCCTTTTTGTTTTTAAAAACAAATTGTAATATATTGTCTGTTAGTGGTTTGTGTGTTTATTTGTGTGTTTTAAATGATATCATAAATTGATGAAAAGCGATTTTATTAGACGAATAGAAACACCGTATTGATGAACCAAATAAAAATGCCGACCAAATACACCCTGTTTTTCGATAAGCCGCCTTATATCTTCGATTATTTATGTGTTAAGGGGGCGTAACTTTATAGCATTAATAATTAATCCTTATTTATATGATTAATAAAGTAGAAAAATTAAGTCTTTTATCAGAAATGATTGCTTTTGCAACCTATGATAAACCTTCTGTAAGAAATATGGAGTATAACTTTTTACTTGGTGTTTCAAAACAACTGGGTATTGCTCGTGAGGACTTTGAGTATTTAATAAAAAATCCTATCAATTATACGCATTTAAAATCGCATAGTGAGCGTATTGTGCAATTTCATAGATTGGTTTTATTAATGAATATAGAAAGCCAGGGCCATAATAATTCCAAAGGTGCTATAAAACTATATAATTTTGGATTGCGCATGGGGCTGAGTCATGAATCTATCACCAAGGTACTTTATCTTATGGAGAGTTTTCCAAATAAAATTGTACCACCAGATGTGCTTATCGATATTTTTAAAACTCAGTATAATTAATAAGATAACTTTAAAAAAAAACTTGCTTATTCAATAAATTACACTTGAATGCTACTCTTGCACTTATGGCTCAGGAAAATGTTCTCATCGTTTTCATTATTTCCATAAAAGAACTCTTAAATAAAAAAAGCATTTAAACATTCAGTTTTTCTAATTTGTTCTGATAACTTTTTATTTCGTCCCTAACTTTTGCCGCCACGATAAAATCTAATGCCTTTGCAGCCTCTTCCATCAGTTTGCGTTTTTCCCTTATTTTCTTTTCTAGCTCTGGTTTGCTCAAGTACTCACTTTCTGGTTCAGCCGCTCGAGCTGCTTCCAGTTCATAGCTGTAAGTACTTACCGAATTTTTTGATAGCGCATTGGATAGGTTTTTATTTAATGCCGTGGGCGTCATGTTATGCTTTGTGTTGTAATTTACTTGTTTTTCCCGTCTGTAATTGGTCTCGTCTATGGTTTTTTGCATGCTTTTCGTAATTTTATCAGCATACATGATGGCTTTGCCGTTCAAGTGCCTAGCGGCTCTTCCAACAGTTTGAGTTAATGATCGTGCCGACCGTAGAAACCCTTCTTTATCCGCATCTAAAATGGCGACTAAAGATACTTCTGGCAAATCGAGACCTTCACGTAAAAGATTGACACCAACCAAAACATCAAAAATGCCTTTTCTTAAATCTTGCATAATCTCTACGCGCTCTAAGGTATCCACATCACTATGGATGTATCGGCACCTGATTTGGATACGATCTAAATACTTTGTGAGCTCTTCTGCCATCCGTTTGGTCAGTGTTGTAATTAAGGTGCGTTCATCCTTTTCAACACGTATTTGTATTTCTTCTATTAAGTCATCAATTTGATTTAAACTTGGGCGTACTTCAATAATCGGATCTAATAATCCGGTGGGGCGAATCACTTGTTCTACATAAACGCCATCTGTTTTCTGCAGTTCGTAATCTGCTGGTGTAGCACTTACATAAATAACTTGATTTTGAAGGGCTTCAAACTCTTCAAATTTTAAAGGACGGTTGTCCATCGCAGCAGGTAATCTAAACCCGTAATCTACTAGGTTTTCTTTTCGGCTTCTATCGCCCCCATACATGGCATGAACTTGCGAGATGGTAACGTGGCTTTCGTCTATTACCATTAAAAAATCATCTGGAAAATAATCCAATAAACAGAAGGGGCGTGTGCCTGGCTGCCTGCCATCCAAATAACGAGAGTAATTCTCGATACCAGAACAATAGCCTAACTCCCTTATCATTTCCAAATCAAATTCAGTACGCTCCTTTAAGCGTTTGGCTTCTAAATGTTTGCCTATTTCTTTAAAATAATCGTGCTGTTTTACTAAATCATCCTGAATTTGTTTAATGGCACCTTGTAAAACGTCGGGAGACGTCACGAACATGTTGGCGGGGTAAATATTTAAACGGTCATATTTTTCAACTACTTGATTGGATTGGATATTAAAAGACTCTATATCTTCTATTTCATCTCCAAAAAAATGAATTCTAAAAGCATCATCGGCATAGCTTGGAAAAATGTCTACCGTGTCGCCTTTTATCCTGAAATTACCATGTTTAAACTCGCTTTCTGTTCTGGAATACAAGCTTTGAACCAACTGGTGCAAGAGTTTTGTTCTTGAGATCACTTGATCTCTTTCTATAGAAATTACATTCTTTTGAAATTCTACAGGGTTCCCAATACCATATAAACAGGATACAGACGCTACAACTAAAACATCACGGCGTCCAGAAAGTAAGGAGGATGTGGTGCTTAAACGCATTTTTTCTATTTCTTCATTAATAGAAAGGTCTTTTTCAATATAAACACCAGAAGTGGGAATGTAAGCTTCTGGTTGGTAATAATCATAATAGGATACAAAATATTCTACGGCATTATTAGGGAAAAATTGTTTGAATTCGGAATATAATTGGGCTGCCAAAGTTTTGTTATGTGCTAAAACCAAAGTAGGACGTTGCACTTCTTCAATAACATTGGCCACCGTAAACGTTTTTCCTGATCCTGTAACACCTAAGAGGGTTTGATATTTTTCATCGGTTTCAATGCCATTAACAAGCTGTTTTATAGCATTGGGTTGATCGCCCGTAGGTTTGAAACCTGATTCGATTTTGAATTTCATGTACTATAGTCGTTTTTAGTGTCAGATGATTTTTTAAAGCTAAAAATTTTTACAAACCTAATAGGTTAGCTAAAAGCATAACACGTCACAAAATTACGGAAAAATTGATCCTTTTATTAAGAAGAAAACGTTAACGTTTAAGTGTGAAGTGGCCCATAAACAATCTGCCATCCTCTAATACTACTTTAAACCAATAGTCGTCATTGGGTAGCACTTCTCCGTTAAAAGTGCCGTTCCAGCCATCTTCTAAGGGGTGAAGTTCTTTTAGGAGCTTTCCGTACCGATCAAAGATGTAGATGATGGTTTTAAATTGAAAACTCGTACTAAGTCCTTTTATATGCCAAGTATCATGAATACCATCGCCATTGGGTGTGAAATATTTTAAATATCCTACAACAGAAACATCCAAAGCTACAGTGCCACAAACAACATCTTTAACAAATAAAGTATATAAACCAGCTCTAACATCTGTGAAGAATGGCTGGTTTTGAAAGGGGTATACGAGGCTGCCATCTTTAGCCTCTAAAGCAAATTGATAGATGCCAGAACCCAAATTATTAGGGTTTTTAATAGTGACAGTATTGTGTTCTGAAAAATCGTTAATCTCTAAATCTTCTAATGTAATACTTGCAAGCTCTGAAGCTTTTACCGAAACAGTTTCAGAATTGGAGCAATTTGTAATAGGATCTGTAAGGGTAACGGTATAATCGCCAGGCGTGGATACAGATAAGGTTTTAGCATTCGATAACGAGGTGCCATCTTGTAATGTCCATTCGTAATTGAAAACGCCTGATAGATTCGTTTGGACAGGTTCTAAAGTAACGGTAAATGTTGGGTCTGAAGAACAGACTATTTCTTCCTTATCGATGATGAAATCGGGGATAGGAATTACATTTAGTGATATAGTGGTATTTGCTGAGCAATTTGGATTAAGAGGATTAAAAACCTTGACGAATACCGTTTGATTACCAGAAGTAAGTGGGTTTGGTAGTGTGGGGCTTTCGGAAATAGTTGCACCATGGTCGTCTACATAATCAAAAAATATTTTCATGTCGGTTTGAGTTCCAAGAATCGTGCTTTTAAATGAAGTTGTGTCAAAACGATGATAACCATCGTTTTTATCTGTGCCATCAAGGCCATCGTCACAAAATAGTTGGTCTGGAACCGTATTGGCGATAATGGGTTGGGCATCTACAGCAAATTGTACCTTGGTTTCATCGTAGCAATCAGATGCGGTATTATTGGTTACACGAATGGTTATGGTTTGGTTTTCTGTTAAGAAGGTATTTTGAATAGGACTTGTTACCGGAGTACCATCTGCATATAATAGGGGAGTACCGTTATGGTTAAAATAACTTATACTAACATCTGTGGGGTTTTGCCCTTTTAGAATATCATTTTCTAATGATGAGGTGTCGAAAGGAACAGAAAGCACGCTATCGCTTACATCATAATCACATTGGCGCGCTATGGTTACTGGATTTGCGGTGGGTAAAGTTTCGACGGTTAATAAGATATGGGCTCCTAGTCCTAAACAATCGTTAGAAAGGGCGCTATCCACTCTTACATAGATATATTGAGAGCCTGGGTATCCAATATTTCTGTAGTTTGACGTATTGATAATTTCATTAACTTCAGCTAAAGCATCAGTTTCATTTCTGTAATAGCGAGGTGGTAACGGGTTTTGTCCAGAAGGTATTTGGCTTAATATTAAAGCTGTTACGCTGCTAAAATCGAAAGTAGCGATACCGTCTCTGTCATCATTACTCGAATTATCATTGCCATCGGTATCTAAAAAATCATCACACTGCGTAAATTTTTCTAAAAATGAGGAGGGTATAGCAGTAGTTGAGACGTTTAATACTATTTTTGAAGTGGATGCACAACCCAATGACGATGTGACACGTGCCCAAACCGCATCGGAATTTATGATGCTATTAGTAAATGCTAATGGATTGTCAATATAATCGGGGCTTGTGATATCTCCAGAATTTGCGGCGGATTCTGTTAAAAAATAGGAGAACGTTTCATTAGCAGCGTTTGTAGAAATCTTATCATTTGCTTCGGTTAAATTAAAAGCACTAAAACCGAGGGCGCTAGGGTCTTCATCGTCACATTGTATTAAGGTAACTAGTGGGTTTACAAGAGGCTGGGGCAGCACGGTCAACTCTATTTCATCGGTGTAAAACCCGCAACTATTGCCAGAAACATTTAAAAATGCCCTGTATTTATTGGTGTTAAATGCGAAAGGAGTTGCTGTAATATTCAAAGTGGGGGTCTGTGAATTGCTATAGTTGGCATTGTCACTTACAGGAGTCCAGTTTATGCCATCGGTGCTTATTTCCCATTGGATGCTATCCACAGTATTACTGATTACAAAAATGGAGGTGTCGGCTAAAGCGCAAACCTCGGTATTTATAGGCTGTGTGGTAATGGTAATAGGCGCAGCTGTTAAGTAATTTGAATGCGCTAAGGTGTAGCCATCACTGGCATTCGTAACTAAACCAAAAACATTAACTGCTGGGGTGATATCTCCTAAATATCGGTCATTATTAGCGTCAGAAAAGCCAGCTTCAATAACATCGCTACAGCCATCGCCATCTGCATCTCCATCTATATAATTAAAAAGACCATCTCCATCTAAATCCGAAAGAACATATCCCATTTCATTACTATCTGGAGTTGTTTCAGCAGCGTTTGCCCAGCCATTTGTTCCAAATGAACTGCCATCTATCATACCATCAGAATTTGTATCAAGTAAAGCGCTGCCGGATTCCACTATGTCATAGATTCCATCATTGTCACTATCTAAATCATAGAAATCATATATCCCATCACCATCGGAATCTAAAGGCATTTCATTTATATCATAAACATCATCCAGACCATTGGCATCTGCATCACTACCAGATAATGGCATGTAAACCCCTCTATATTCTATAAAATCTGGAATACCATCATTGTCACTATCTAAATCTAAGGCATCTTCTATACCATCTTTGTCGGTGTCTTTTGCCATACAGGTAACAGTCAACTTAAAAGTAGCCTGATTACTCTTGGTATCTGAAGTGTTTTTATGGATGTAAGTAATTTCATCTACGGCGTTGGCATGGAAACTAAAAGTTCCAGCGCCAATAGGTAAAGATGCTGCTTTAAGTTTAAAACGTATTTCGAAAGCAGATACTTGGGTTACATCTGCTTCGTAAATACCATCAAAATTTGTATCAACTAATAATTGGTCATCGGGGTCTAAAAGTGTTAGCGTTCTTGTGTTGGGTACACGTATAGTGAATTCTCCATCACGAGTTAAGAATCCATTTCCAAGTAGGTTTGATGAAGCATATTCGAGCCGCAAGTTAAGGGGTTTGTCGATTTCTAAGTGATAGGTGGCACTTGTTTCTAGAGTACTATTATTACTAGGTACTTCAGTCATAAAAGTGCCATCGGTTGCGCCCATATACGGGTTGGTTGCTGTGTTTCCAAGAGTTGAAAGCGTTCCAAAATAGATGTAATTACCATCAGGTGTGGTTATAGTATCATTAAAAGGATTCGATAAGTCGATAGCTTTATTACCGTAAGATTCGGTACAATTTAAGATGCCGTCGTTATCATTATCAACATCTATATTATCAGGAATTCCATCATTATCAACATCATCAGGACAAATGCTTACAGGCACTTCTATGGATTCTAAAGTTAATCCAGAACAATCTAGTTTTCCAATAAGTTTGTAAGTACCTGGTGCAGTAGGGATAAATTGCGGTAAATTTGAATTGGTGGTTTGAAATCCTGATCCTTTTCCATCATCATAAAACCATTCAATTCGATCAAAGTTGCCCATATTAGCGACTTCCAATATAACGTTTGGAATACAAATACCGAGCGTAGAGAATGTTGTATCGAAATTTATTTCTGGAGGACTTGGAAAACCAGAATAAAAACTTCCTGAAGTAGCAGCTCCATTGAAATTAAAATAAGCACAATAGAGTTCGTCTGTACTTTGTACGGAAATATTGCCCGTTAAGCCCGTGACTTTATACGTTACATATTCTGTATTTCCAGAAACAGCATTAGGGCCTGTAGCCGAGAAACTTGCAATAGGACTATTGTTAATGCTAACGGTGGCGCCTGTTTTGGTTACTATGGAAATTCCCCCCGTATACGTTGTGGTGCCAATGGATTGAATATGGGCAATATTATCGAGGTTTCCTCGGTTTTCACAACTTAGCGGCGGTACAAAAAAGAGACCTTGGTTGGCCTCGCTGTTGGTGGCACCTACACCCTGATAAGCGAATACGGGTTGAGAGGTTTGCACGTACATGTTGCCTTTGCTGCTGTATTGGTTGCCCTCTATTAGGTAATACTCGCCTGCATTAATCGTTTTAATGGGGATGTTTCCATTTATACTTATAGTCGTATTGTTAAAATGGGCTACTATTAAAACGTTTTCCCATCCGTTTTGGCCATCGCCTTTTACAAAAATATAGTCTTTCCCTACCTTAGTGAGGCCTACAATTTGATCCACTCCATAATCTCGGGCACTGCCGTTATGAAAACTACCGTTTGCGGAGCCACAGTTAACCACAATGGCTTTATCGGCACTCACTAAGCAACCGATGAGCCCGTCGCGATTTACAATAGATTTACTACTATTGGTTGCTAAAGTATAGCTTTCTCCTTTATTTAATATAAGGACTATAGGAAGGGGCCCCGAATAATTTTCTATGATGAGGTTTGTTGGCAAATCACTAAAAGTGACTTGTGTATGGTCCTCTGTAGCCATTACCGAAACAAAATTAAGGTAGTTATCTTGAGGGTTTTCATTGGTATAGCTTCCCACGCGAAAGGTGGTTCCTAATGCGGCTTGTCCTTTACTTACAAGTGCTCCAGCTTGAGACCCTGCATTTGCCCGAATAGACACGTAAATAACATCTTGCGCTTCTATAATATAGCCTTTATTGGAGGTGATTTTACTGGTTTGATCTGCATTTGTAAAGAGCTGTGTGTCTCTTCCATTGCCGATGTAGTGTATATAAGGTGCCGTATTAGAAACAATGCCGGTAATATACCTTCCAGAACCTAATCCTACTGGTTTTATGGTAAAGGGTATGGATGCTGTTTTAGGAGTGGAAATATATATGTAATGGTCTCGTGGTAATGATGAGTTTTCTCCAGACTCTGTTAAGGGCGGAATATAATGTGTTTTGTTTAACTGAGCAAAAGCAGATAGTCCAGATGATATACACAGGATGAAAAAGCACCACTTTAAAACAAATCGGTTGAGCATGAGTAAATCCATTAAGCACCGTGAAAAGTTAGTCCGCTTAAATTAAGCTTCATACCAAAATATAACATTTATTTTAACTTAGACTTGAGAAATGAAGAAAGGTTTACTCCTTTAGCATTAAATAATTAAAATAACGCTATCGTTTTAAAGCAAAGTGACCTTTAATTTGGAAGGGTTCACCTTTATAAACCACATGGCCCACATACCAATAATCATCAGAAGGCATGTTAGCGCCATTAAAAGTACCATCCCAACCAGGGGCGGTGTGGGGCAGCGTTTTAAGGAGTTTGCCATATCTATCATAAATATAGATAATCGTTCCTACAAGTTGCTTTACGCCTGTAATATGCCAAGTATCAAAATACCCATCGCCATTGGGGGTTAAGAATTTAGGCACATCAATAACCATAACGTCCTTGCTTACGGCATTACAGCCATTCAAATCTATAACAGTAACGGTATGGGGGCCTATAGGAGCCTGCTCAAAAACATTGGAGCTTTGCGGTTCGGCGCCATCCAAACTGAAAACATAATTTCCAATACCGCTTACATCGATAGTAATACGGTTAGGATCGGCAAAATCTACTGTGGTTGTAAAATTGATATCTGCTATGGCAGATTCTATAACTTCAAAAGATTTAATGGTAGAGCAACCTGTGGCAGGTGTTTTAACGTCTATTGTATAGAAACCAATATCTGTGGGGCTTGCAAGTGTTATTTGTGGTGTTGTTTCGCCATTGGACCATAGGTAAGTATCTCCGGGGTTGCCTGTTTCGGCAGAAATAATAAGAGGCAAATCGTTAATGCACAAGGTTACTATATCATCTATAGGTATCAGTGGTTTTTTATTTACAATACTCCTAAATTGTGTGGTATCATAACAGCCTGTAGTGTTGTTTTCAATTCTGGCATAAATAATTTCACCATCTTGTGCGAGATAATTTGATGCTATTGGATCTGTGCCTGCTTCAGCATTTGTCATCGTGTTGTAATAGGTAATGGTGACGTGGGAACTGTTTTGAGTACCCCTTATCTGGGTACTGGTATTGCTGGTGCTCGATAAATCGAAAGAGAGAAACCCATCATAATCATCATCACAAGCCTCTATGTTTGAAGGTGTATTGGCAATAGGGTTAGCGTTTATTTCTAGCACAAAAGACGTGATAACAAAGCAGCCTGTACTGGGGTTTTCGGTGCGTATCCAAAGGGTATAATTTCCGGGTGTAGTATAATTAAAAGTGGCACCCATGGCTCCAGAACCATCTTCTGCCTCTGATGCCGTGCTGTGATAAGTGATGTTAAAAGTGTTTGCCTCCTCTATTAGTAAGGCATTCACTTGAGATAGATCATAGGTGCCTTTGTAGCAATCTTCAAGCGTGCCAATTGTGTTGGTTGAAGGAAAAGGATTAACCACAAGTTCTAAAGGAATTACACTGTAGCATCCTATTTCATTGGTAATTTTTATATAAATTGTTTTTGAATCACTCCTATAGGCGTTGGGGGTTGTAATCTTTTTAGTGTCATCTATAATATCCGCTTCAGTTTCAAAAAAGCTTACCACTGGGGGCGCCCCAAGGTTTCTATCTAATATTTCAAAATCGGCCTGTGTTAAATCAAAAACAATTAAGCCATCTGTATCGTCATCACATAATTCAAGTGGCGCGGCAGGAGTGACCTCTGGTAGTAAAGTGATTGTAATATCTAAAGTTTCCACAACGAAGCATAACGAATTTTTATCCTGTATTCTTACATAAAGTGTTTGAGGGTTGAATACATTAGTATACGCATCTGGTAACGCCCCAGAATTGTTTTCTGCTTGTGTTTCGGTTAAATGAAAAGAGACGTTTAAAGGCTCTGGCGCATCTTTGATAATTTCATCTCTTTTTTCATTTAAATTAAACGTTTGTTTACCGCTTTTGTCGGCTGTATCACAAGTTACAAAGCCAATCAGAGGATTAAAAACGATTTCTGAAGCGACTTTGATTTCAAATGATGATGTTTCAAAACAATTGGGGTCTGTACTGTTTTCGATACGTACATAAATGGTACGATCATCGGAAGTAAAAAGGGATGTTTTGTCAATACGTCCTGTAAAATCAGGGTTTTCAAAATAAATAACGTCCTTTCCGGTTTGGCCGTTTAGTATTTCGGCATCTTTTGTGCTAAATAAAAATTGGGCTTCTCCATTGGCGTCACCATCGCAAACCACAAAGTTTTTAATGCCTTCTGGGGGTAAAATAGGAGTGCTATTGATAATAATATCAAACGATTCTATCTTAAAACAAGTAGAGCCAGGAGTGTTGTCGCCCGCTCTAACGTATAGGGTTTGTGTGCTGGCATTGTAGATGTCTGGGTTTGAGATGGCATTAGTATTGTTGGTAGCATCATTCAGAGTGGTATAAAAACCCACATCAATTCCAAAAGTACTGGTTATAATCTCAGGAATTTTATCTTCAAGATTGATCAGGGCCGTCTCTGAAGTCCCACAAATAGTGATGTTACTAGGTTTTGTGACGTCTGGAGCAGGAACCACCTGAATTTCGAATGAACCAGATGTATAGCACCCTGTTTCTAGATTTTCTATTCTTACATGAATAACTGCGGTATTCTTTACATTATAAATATCTGGTAGTTGATTTGTTAAAGTATTACTATCAGCATCTGCTTTAGTTGGAAAAAAACGAGTAATAAAATCAGTATTACCATTGGTTATCATGTCGTCTAAACTATGCAAGTCAACATCAGTAATACCATCGGTAACATCGTCATCACTATCACAATAAGGCAATGGATCAGCAGGATCGAATAATATAATGGGGTTTATCAATAGAAGTATTTCCCCAACGTCCTCACAGTTATTATCTGTGTTTCGTAATCTAAGGTATAGGGTGGTAAGGTTAGCGGCAAAAAAAGGTAGGGTTTGATCTAAGGCATTTATGTTGGCATCTCTATCGGTTTCTGTTTTAAAGAAATCTACTTCAACATCTAATATGCCATCGGCGTTAAAGTCTATGTTATTCGCAATATACTCCTTCATAAAACTCAGGTTAAACCTCATTTCGTCATCGGGATCGGCATTGTTATCACAAACAGCAAATTCTTGAATTTCAGTAGCTGTGACTAATAAGTTGGTGTGAATTTCAAAAGGTGCCACAGAGGCGCAGTGTGTTGTGTTATCTTCGATTCTAATATAAAGCGTTTGTTCATTTGCTATGATGTTTTGATAGTTGGTCTCATTAAGAATAGGGTTTGTTCCCTGTTCTGCATCGCTACGAATCACGTGGTAGGTCGCAACAATGTCGCTAGCAGGAATGCCATTAAGAATGTTATGTAGTACGTGGGTTAAATTAAACTCGGCAAACCCATCACGATCTGTATCGCAAGCATCTATATATTGCATTTCGGAGCTTATAAGCGGACTGATGGTTACCTTGATCTCTACTGGAACTACAGCACTTACACAAGCGGTTTCGTTATTTAAAACTCTGGCGTAAACTTTATCTTCTGAGGCTGTATTTCTGTACAGCGATCTTATTTGATTTATTCCGTTAATAGCTTCTGATTCCTCATAATAATACTCTACGCTTAAGTTTGGGGCTCCTCCTGTTAGCTCGTCATCTTTTTCGGTTAGGTCCATAAAAACAAAACCATCGGGCTCACCATCATTATCACAGACTTCTAAAGGGGTTGGCGTTGTAATATAGGGCACCGAGTTTACAACCAGATTAAAGGAGGTGTACGCTGTGCAACCGGTATCGGTATTGTTTATTCGAACATAAATGGGTTGTGGATTTGAGGTGTTTTGAATGGCGACAGTAACACTATTATCGTTGGCTTTGGCGTCTTCTTCAGTTAAATGATACGAAATCGTAGCGTTGTTAAACGGATTAACTTCAGCCACTTCAGAGTTTTTACTAGAAAGTGTAAAGGTTTGATGGCCAGTTGGATTTGAACTATCATCACATAATTGATAATCTGCGATGAGGGCAACGGGTTCTTGAACATTTAGTTCTACAATAATATTGTCTGTTTCCACACAGTTTCCGCCACCACTAGGAAGTGGCACAGTTACTTCTACGCTGTAGCTGCCACTTTGAGTAGCCGTTAATGTAGGGGCTGTTCCAAGTATAGGGGCATTATTTAAAAACCATTTGTAAGTTGCGTTATTGTTTCCTATATCGGCACTTAGTAAGGTGGATTCAGCACATGTTGAAACATCCTCGCCTAAATCTAAAATCTTAAAACTGTTACCTTCTATAAAAACAGCGGAATCAAATTGGTTGTCTTTTTGATCGGCGATAACCAATTTTATACGGTATTTTACATAGGGCATAATGGTGGTAGCAGCTGTTAAAGTTACGGTTCTGCCATTGTAGTTGGTATCGCCTATGCCTAAACCTTCAAGGTACTGCTCGTTTTGTGCCGGGCATAAAACACCTCCACTAGCATTAAAAATAGTGTGATGTATGGTATTCGTGTTTACTGGAGTTGAGGTGCCTGGAATCAACGCAATATTTTCATAAGGTTCTGTTGTGCTTGACGCTTCTTTAATTAAAAAGGCAAAACCATCAGACACGTTACAAGGGTTCGTTTCAAAGTATTCTTCTGAAGCAAATAAATAATTAAATTGTAATTGACTAGATGTTGATATTAAATCGAATTCTATGGATGTGGCATTGGTGGTATTTGTAATCCCTAAAGCCGTTTCTAAATCGGTGTCTCCTGGCCAATTGTCTGCACCTTCGCTTAGTGTAGGGGTTGTTGCTGTGTTTCCTGCAGATTCGGCACTTCCTGAGGTTAACACAATACCACTTTGAAAAGGGAAATTTGACCCTGCTCGATTGAATTGCCCATAACTGCGAAACCCAAAAGATTCGCCATTAATTGAGGAGGTTATATTTGAAATTTCAACACATCCATTTTGTATGAGGTTATCTTGAATAAGTTGTTCTAAAGTTACAGACCCGGTTACAGAAATTTTTTGTGAGAACAAGGTGTTAAGGCTACAAAGTAGCATCAATAAGGTAATATGGTATGCTAGTTTTTTTTTCACTTTTATTCTGTTTGGGACTAAACAATAGGAGTTAGATATCGTTTTTATCTTTGAAAAATAGATAAATTTCAAAAGAACCAGAAAAAAGATCGGACAAAGCACATTTATGCTTGTTTATGTGCTAGTATTAGTGTTTTAAAGTGAAATGATTTTTAAAAACCCGGCCATCTTCAAGAATTGCGCTAAACCAATAATCGTCTGTAGGCAATAGGGTACCATTATGCCGTCCGTCCCAACCATTGCCTAGGGGATCAATTTCCTTTATTAGCGTTCCATAGCGATTGTAAATAGAAATTTTAGAATGAGGATAAAAGAGGTCTGACGTGCCATACATTTGCCAAGTATCATGAATACCGTCATTGTTCGGAGTGAAAAATTTTGGAAAACCAATTACAGGTATAGCTATGGATAATGTACCACAATCATTTTTTATATCTTTTACACGCGCAGTGTAAATGCCAGGAGGGATATTTTCGAACACAGGGCTTTGTTGAAAAGCAACACTAAAATTTTGGGTATTATGTGTAATTGCATATTCATAATGCCCTTCACCAAAAACCAAAATAGTAATACTGTTGTGATGTGAAGCGTCTGTAACCTCAAAACTTGGATTTCGAGCGATACTAGAAGGTTCTACATGAACTGTACGCGCTATGGAGCAACCAGTTGTTTTATGTGTTATGGTTACTGTGTAATCATTAATTTCATCTATTTGAATGCTATGAGTGGTGTCTCCCGTATTCCATTGGTAAGTGTAGTTTTCAATATTATTATTTAGGTTTCCAGCTTCTATAGTAATGCTTTTTTCAGGGGTGTTGCTACAGAAAAAAACTGTTTCATCAGGTACTATCTGAGGTAACTTATTTACTTTTAAAAGCACTTTTATAAGGCCTTCACAAGTGTTTTTGTTTTCAATTCGTGCATATATGGTGTGCTCGTAAGACAATGTGTTTTTAAAAGTAGAACTTATTAAAGCGTCTTTTTCTAGAAGTGCATTTTCAAGGCTTGTGTAGTATGTTATGGGGAGCGTTATAAATTTAGATTTCTGCAGGTTTAATGTAATTTCATCTAGATTAAAATCGGTTAAACCATTTTGGGACTGTACGTCATCGCAGACTTCAAAAGTAAAATTATCTATAGGGGAGGTGCTGACTTCTAAGGTCAATATGACGGTATCAAAACAGTTGGTCTTATCGTTTATTACTTCTACATAAATGGGGTCTGGCTTATTTAGATCAAACAGGTAAGTGTCTGCATTAACCTCATGGAGTCTTGCATTATCCGAATAGAATTTTGTTGATAAACCAGAAAGACCTCCAGTAAGAGCGTTATGGGCTTGGTTGAGGTTAAAACGCGTAACACCTCCAGGAACACCATCTTCGTCACACTGCACTAAGGTGGCATCAAAAGCTACGGGAAGAGCATTGTAGCTTACATACGCCTCGCCTTCCAGTAGTTTGCAGTCGCCATTGTTTTGGTCAATGACAACGCGGTATAAGCCAGCTTCGTTAACCTTTAAGTCAAAACGTGAATGGCTTATGGGTGCCCCATTATGGGTCCATGTATATGTGGCTCCAGGCAGTTCTGGGCCTTCCAAGGTATAGGATTCTCCAAGACATAAGTCTAAAGTTGTAGAGCTAGATGCGTTGCCGATAATGTCTATTTTTTCAGAGAAAAACGAGGTTATAAAAGGCGGAAGACCTTGTGTGGAAAGATTAGGGGAGAGGTTTACACTATTATGTGAATACGCACACCCAACTCCAAGCTCATTTGGGTTATTAATGGTTGAAAGGTAAGAAGCTCCTAGGGTATAGGTTTTGCTCATGGCTCTGTAAATTTTACCATTGGGGCCTAACTGTAGAGCGCCTCGGTACATTTGTCTATGGTCGATTACCGTTTCAGTATTACTAATGTTGGTCTTGGTTAAATCATATTGTAATAGCGAACCATAATGTTCGGTTGGGAGGTCTGCCTCCTCTCTAGTGGGTTCATAGTAAGCGGAGACATACAGTAATTTGCTGTTTTGCGAAAACTCAATGCCATATGGCGATTGAGGTTTGTTTAAAGGGGAAACGTTAATCTGTATCGCTTTTTGATTGCTAACTTTTCCTGTAGCGGTATCAAAATCATATAAATACAGCCCAGAAGTGGAGTTGGCACAGGCAAGTTTCTTGCCATCTGGCGAAAATTTTAAATAGCCTCTAGGGTCATCAATTTTAATATTAAAACTAGATGTTATAGGATTAGGATTAACGCCTGTAGATGATATTTCGTAGGCATAAAAGGTATCGAAAAGAAGTCCAGGTGTTCCTCCTAAGGGCGCAAAGGTAATCACCCATATGGATTTTGTAACACAATCTTTAGAAACTGCGGTAATTTTTTCAGAACTGTCTTGTAATAAATTTATGTTTTTAGATTCCAGAACGACATCCCCTAAACCGTTATTTAAATTTAAATCTACAACAGAGTAATTAAAACCCTCGTCAGAATCTAGATTGGAGGAAGTCGTATCGACGGTAAAGACATAGAAAATATTAGGGCTATCTGGTTTGGGAACCACTAGGGCAGATTGTGTACTAGAAGGGTCGCCATACAAGCCATTTCCAGTAGCTGCATTTGCATTAGGCATGGGGTCGTGGTTTTTATTCCATATGGTTATTCCATCGGTATAAAACAATAATTCACCATTACTATCAGAAATGGTAGTACAGCCTTCTTGGGTCTTTAGTTTTCCGTTTGTTAAAGTTGTAGACGATCCATCTAAATTAAACGTGATGCCGGCATTTGAGCCAAAATACCAATAATCTGCTTCATTTTGTGCCAAAGCAGACATTATAAAAATTAAAAAAAATGATAAAATTAAGGTGTTTTTCATCTTTATAAAACCGTAGCTACCAAAGATATTATAAATCTGATGTTTATAACAAGCTATAGAACAAAAATTAAGGATAATTAATATAAGGAAACTGCTTTTCATAACACTATAATGGCCTGTTTAATGCTTCGTATGGTGCTTTATAGTTGCTTTTAAAAAAACAGAACTTAATGCTAATCTGTTTTCTTGGCATTAGTCTGCATATATATTTAAGTCATTTTGGTTATAAAATGCCTTTTTTTTATTATGTTAGACAGGTATAGAAGCAGATGTTGTATTATATGTTTTTTAAGCTGAATACTTAAAATAATTAGGGCGTGTACACAGATTAAGCCAATAAGTTTGCAAGTATTACTACAACCTTTACCAATAAAAGTTTTAAATTTGAATTATGGAAGATTTAAAGATTTCTAAAAGAAAACCATCATATCCTATTTCGGCTAAATTACATGATTATTTGACGGATTATAATAGGAATATCCAACTGCCAATTTTTTATGATGATTTATTACGGTTCCAAGGATCTATTGTAGTGTATGATAAAGACGATAATGATACTTTATGGATACGGGTGTATTATAATGAATTTGATAGGCAAGAGATAGATTTGGCATTAAAAAAAGTGTATACAATTCTTCATTCTGATGGTAATGAAAGTACTATTCCTTTCTTGAATGTTGATGCGATTGATTATTGTACTTTCGGAAACTCGAAGCCTTTTAGGGTTAAGGTGCGTAATATTTTGAATGATAACTATACCTATTTCTATGTAAAAAAGGCAGATGCGTCACGGGTTTATGGATTAGAATTGGAGCATATGTTATCCCCCTATAATTTAAACTTTTTAGTTTTTGAAAACACATTAATTGAAGAGCATATTGTAGGTATTCCCGGAGATGAGTTTATTAAGAACATGCTAGATAAATGTAGCAAGTCTGAAAAATCACAAATAGCAAAAGAATTTGTAAAGTTTAATGAACGTTGTATGGTGAGGCTATTAGGAGATATGCGCTCTTATAACTATGTAATTGTGTCTACTCATGATTTTAATAATGTAGATTATAAAATACGGCCTATCGATTTTGACCAACAATCTTATGAAGGTAAATTTAATGTTTATAGACCTCAGTTTTTTAAAGAAAATTTAAAGATGGTGGAGTTAGTGTCTGCAAGTTTTCAAAAACTATCTATAGATCAATATAAGATTGAAGAGCGCTCTATTTTGGTAAAACGATTAAAAAGTTTTCAGGGCAGGATAGAGGCCTTATTAGCGTGCATGGACGATGACACCATATCTATACCCGAGCACATTGCGCTACTTAAAGGGACTATATTTGATTATACGTTGGATGGTAAGTTTATGCAATGCGAATCTATGGGAGATATTTTACGAAATACTTTTGAATTTTTAAAACGGAATTATGAAAATGTTAATCCGAAAATGGTGTGATTTCTAATATTACCTGCCCTTTAAAAGCCTAAGGTTGTTGTTTTAAGAGCCCAATAAATTTCAATAGGTTTTTTTGGTGAAATTAATAAGGGCTATGGGAACGAAATGGATAAGAATTAGAGTTAAATAGGCGTGTCTTATTAATTCCAATTCTCATCAAAATCCAAGCTTTCGTAATCATCTATATCTAGCCCGTCGTCAAACTCATCAAAAAGATCATCGTCATCTTCAGCTTCAAAAAACTTTTCTGGTGCCGTATCTGGTATTTGGCCATGCACGAACATTAGGTTAGGATAATCTACACCTTCAGCTTCTTCTACAATTTCTGCCAATTCAACATAAAAAGTCCACATGCTGAAGAAATCATAGACATAAATAAGTCTTGTCTGTTGTTTATTAACTAAGTCGTTTATTACAATGTCATGCATTAAACGGGTAGGGGTTTCTTCGCTTAAATCAAATAATGAAATTTCTTCACCTTGATTCCATTGTGTATCACTGACATAAAATGATGCCATTTCATTACCATCAAACCCAAAGGATTGATTAATAGTATTATGCAAATCCTCAAGATTATCGGTTTCGCGAATTTCTATATCACGGAACACATCGTCTTCGGTGTCATTATCAAGAATAACTCTAAATCTGTAAATCATTGGGTAAAGAAATTAGGGTGTAAAGGTATGTTTTTTTAATTATTTACTAAAGCGATGTAGAGTAAATGTCATGGCACTTAATAAGAAAAAAGCGCCTATTTGATGTGCTACACCTAACCAAAGTGGTACTTGAAGCAATATGGTGAAAACCCCCAATACAAATTGGGCAAGTACCAAAACAACTAAAGCATAAACACCGCTTTGTTGGTTTTTTGTTAATACATATGCTTTAGATTTTCTCCATATGAGAAAAATAAAAACCACTACAATATAAGCTATTGTTCTATGGATAAATTGAATACCGCTAGGGTTTTCTATTAAATTTTTATAAAAAGGTTCTAAAATATAGGCCGTATAATGCATAAACTGCCCTTCGTTCATCATGGGCCAATGGTTGTGCAGAAGTCCAGCTTTTAATCCTGCCACAAAGCCACCGTAAATAATTTGAAATAACAATACACCATAGCTTATAAGCGTAAGGTTGCGCAATGCTTTATTAGCAGGTTTTTTATTAGGATATATAAGATCCAAGGCCACCCATAATGTAGCGGCAAAGGTTAGGAAAGCTGTAGTTAAGTGAGCGGAGAGACGGTAATGGCTTACATTCGGCATATCTACTAAACCACTCTTTACCATATACCAGCCTAAAAACCCTTGAAAAGCACCAAGACCAAGAAGAACCAAGCACTTTAAAATGGTTTTTTTTGTGAGTTGTTTTGTTGCTAAAAAATATAAAAACGGAATGATAAAAACTAAGCCAATTAAGCGACCAATTACACGGTGTAGCCATTCCCAGAAATAAATACTTTTAAAATCATCTAAGGTAAAATGATAATGAAGTTTTTGGTATTCAGGATACTGTTTGTATAAATTAAAGGCTTCTTCCCACTCTGCATCACCTATTGGCGGAATTGTTCCTGTAATTAATTTATAATTTGATATGGATAAACCAGAGTCGGTAAGTCGGGTTATGCCTCCAACGGTTACCATAATGAAAATTAAAGCACAACCTGTTAGTAGCCAGTATATTACTTTTTTATTGTCTTTGTTTTGTTTCACAATATTAGAATTTAAATTGTCTTTTTTTTTATGTTTTGGTTAAACCGAGTTCATTTCCTTTTTCTAGCATTAATTCAAAAGCGGCATTGTACTCATTCGGAATGTTGCCTTCAAGAATCGCTTCTTTAATCGCCTCTTTAATTAATCCTATTTCGCGAGAGGGTTTTAAATTGAAAGTCTCCATAATTTCTTCACCCGAAATTGGAGGTTGGAAATTACGGATATGATCTCGTGCTTCAACTTCAACAATTTTATCTCTAACAATTTTAAAATTATTATGATATTTACTAAATTTTCTAGGGTTTTTCGTGGTAATATCGGCTTCACAAAGTGTCATTAAATCATCTACATAATCGCCTGCATCAAACACCAAGCGTCTCACAGCAGAATCTGTTGTCATATCTTCTGCTAAAATAATAGGACGCGAGCTCATTAAAACCATTTTTTGAACAAACTTCATTTTATCATTTAAGGGCATTTTTAAACGCTTAAATAAGTGATATACCATTTTAGACCCCATAAATTCATGTCCATGAAACGTCCAGCCTAATTTTTTACTAAATTTTTTTGTAGGAGCTTTACCTATGTCATGTAATAATGCTGACCAGCGCAACCACACATCATCGGTATTTTTTGAAATATTATCAACCACTTCAAGTGTATGGTAAAAATTGTCTTTATGGCGCTGGCCATCCACTTCATCAATACCTTTTAAAGCCGTAAGTTCTGGTAAAATGTACTCCAATAGCCCTGTTTTTTCTAAAAGTAAGAAGCCAATAGACGGCGTTTTGCTTTCTAATATTTTATGAAGCTCTACAACAATACGCTCTTTGGTTATAATTTCTATGCGATAGTTGTTTTTTGTTATAGCCTGTAAAGATCGCTCTTCAATAGTGAAATGGAGCTGTGTTGCAAAGCGAATAGCACGAAGCATGCGTAATGGGTCGTCACTATATGTAATATCTGGGTTTAAAGGTGTTCGTATGATTTTGTTTTTTAAATCTGAAACCCCATTAAACGGGTCTAATAATTCTCCAAAATGCGTTTCGCTTAAATTAAGTGCGAGCGCATTTATGGTAAAATCCCGTCTGTTTTGATCATCTTCCAACGTGCCATTTTCCACAATAGGATTTCTGCTGTTTTCATTATAAGATTCTTTACGGGCACCTACAAATTCAATTTCAATAGTATCAAAACGAAGCATGGCCGTACCGTAGGTTTTAAATATTTGAACTTTAGGTTTATTAGGTAAATGATTGGCAACTTGTTTTGCCAATTTAATACCACTGCCAATGGCCACAATATCTATGTCTTTTGCCTCACCGCGTTGCAATAAGAAATCGCGAACAAAGCCCCCAATGACATAACTGTCCATTTGGAGCTCTTTAGCCGATTGCGAAATGGTTTTGAATATGGTATGCTGTAATGCTTTTTTGTAATTCATTTTTTTAGCTACGAATACACGAATTTTTCTTAGTAACTTTTAAAAATAGTTATAATGGTTACATACATTTATAAACTATGTCTTTAGGATACAATAATCTTTATAAAAACCAGCTAAAATAGCTAATTTAAACCTAGATACTTTTAAATAATAAATACGATAGATAACATGGTTATTATAGAAGGGTTTGGGGGCTTTACTTTTTCTTATAATTTTATTAAAAATAAGAAAGGCTTTAAACGCCTTTTTTCCTTTTTGAAATGATACACTTTCAGGTTTACATCCATATTCGATAGTATCTTTTTTATAAACAATTTTAGAAAAGCCACTTCGTAAATTTTTATAGGCCTTAATTAAGACACAGCTTTTGTCGTTATAAAACGTATTGAACATACAATGTTTTCGTGGCATTATTTTTTAAGTGCGTATTACCTTCACAACGCCATTATGGCTTAGCTTAATAATAGCCGATGGTTTTGTGCAAATTTCGTCGTGGCGCAAATTTACAACATAGTCTACACCTTTTAAAATAGCTTGTGGTATTTCTTTAAAAGATTTAGGTGTGGGTGAGCCGCTAATATTCGCAGAGGTTGAAACTATGGCGCCGTTAAGTTTTCGGGTTAATTGAAAACAAAATTCATCATCTGGAATTCGAATGGCAATAGTACCGTCTTCGGCTACTAAGTTGGTTGCTAAGTTTTGGGCGTCGTCATAAATAATAGTAGTTGGTGTCTCTGTAATATCAATGATGTCGAGGGCTACTTGAGGTATGTGTTTTACGTATTTTTTTAACATACGATCATCGGCCACTAAGCAGATTAATGCTTTTGAGTCGATACGTTGTTTTAGCTTGTATATTTTTTCTATAGCTTTTGGGTTTGTAGCGTCGCAACCAATTCCCCAAACGGTATCGGTAGGATAAAGAATAAGGCCTCCTTGTTTTAAAACATGAAGTGCGTTTGTGATTTCTTTGTTTTGATTAAGCATTTCTCAAAATCTGTTTATATATTTCCACTGTGTTTTGCGCCATTTTACTTGTTGTAAAATTTTCAATTAATGTGCTGTACGAGGTGTGTACAAATTTTTCTTGAGCATCATTGTCTTCAGATAAATTGATAATATGTTCGGCTAAGGTACGGTCATCATGAACATCCGCTAATAAACCGTTTTTATTATGTTTTATAATTTCAGGAATACCCCCAACATTGGTGCTAATTACAGGTATTTTATGATACATGGATTCATAAATAAATTGAGGTACTCCTTCACTTTGTGAGGTCATTACAGCGAAGTCGAATTGAGGAATAAAGTTAGAAGCCTTAAAGGTATAGCCTATAAAGACCATATGATTTGATAAATTAAGGTTTTTAACCCGTTCTAATAATGGGGCGGTGCGCTCGGTAAATGTTCCAATTTGGACAAAAAAGAAATCTGTTCTGTTTTCTTTATTTATTATTCTGTCTGCCATATTAACCCAAGTGTCCAAATCTTTTGCTCTAATATGGTTTGCTATATTTCCAATAATTTTTTTATTCTTACCGATATTGTATTTTTCTCTAATGTTGAACGGTGTTTTAGAGCTCTTGTTCTTTAAATTAGTGCCATGATAAATGGTGCTAAGTTTTGAGTGATCCACAATAGCCTTTTCTGAAACTCTTTGAGTTTCGTTGGATACACAAAGCATTTTTTTTATTTTAGGATAATTATATTTGTATAAAGTTTTTTTTCGTTTTTTTATTTCAAAGGATGTTTTTTTACTAAATACAAAAGGTGGAATGTTAAATAATTTATCAGCAATGATGGCTAATTGAAGAGCCGTGGTGTCGTGTATATGGATTATATCTATATGATGAGATTTACAGGCTTTTCCAATTCCAAAAGCAAATCTTAAATCAAGTTTTATAGCTAATGGGCTAGCTATATGCTTAATATTAGTTTTTTGTAATCTTTTATGAAACAATCCGTTTTTTACACAGAATACAATGTTGTTTATTTCAGGATTAGTTTCTGATAATTCACTGCAAAGATTTTCTATATGATTTTCGCCGCCTCCCCAATTAGTCACAGCAGATAGGTGTAGTATATTCATGTTTTTATTTCGCAATGAGTTGTTGCTGTTTTAAAGACGCGCTTATAGGGGCTCCTTTCAAGAATAATATAAAAAGTTTGAAATATTTAGGCTTAAATATTGATTTTAATAAGTACTTAAAGGTTAACAGCCATCGTAATATTTCATAAGTGACATATCCAGAATTTTTTCTTAACACATACATTAAAGAAATTTTTAATTCCTTTTTAATTTCAATGTTTTGTGGTGTGCTTTGTCCTTTAAAATGCGTGAATTTACCTTCTGGAACCAAATAACAATGACTGTTTTTTAATTTTTTCGAAATTCTGAAACATAAATCTGTCTCTTCGTAATATAGAAAAATATTTGTATCAAATCCTCCTACGCTATGGAAAGCCTCTGCTTTTACAACTAAAAAAGAACCAGGTACACTTTGTACCTTTAAGGGGGCTGCATAAATTTTTTGTCTTTTAGGATATTCTATAGGATTTAATTTTTCTAATAATTTCCTGCCCAATAATTCTCGTTTTAAACTTAAAAAATGGTCAAATGATTTTTGTACTTCGTCTTTTTCATTATATTGTTGAGGACTACAAATGGCAGCATTTTTATTGTTTTCAAGAAATTGATACATAATGCTTAAGCAGTTGTTCTTTAAAACGGTATCGTTATTAATAAAAGCGTAGTATTTACCATTTGCAAATTGTACACCAAACATATTGCCACCTCCAAAACCAGTATTGAATTTACTTCTCACTAACTTTAAGTTGGGGAGGTTTAATTCATCAAGGCTTAGCTTTAAGTGGGTGAAATCTTTAATATTAGAAGCGTTGTCAATAATAATTAACTCGTATGTTATTGTATTTGAAGTGTTTGATGTTATGGATTTTATGCAATTTATAGTGAAATGAGACGAGTTGTAGTTTATTATAATTACAGAAATATCATTCATATAGACATTGGTTATTAAGCAAAAATACATGAAGACGATTTATAAAACAAATCCCTGTATTGTATTTGTATAAATTAGATTTTTAATAGAAAGTATTAATTTATTTTAATTTGGATATATTTGTGCATAGTAAGAAGTGTTTAAAAAGATAAATCCAAATGATATAATGAAAAAGTTAGCGTATGTGTTGCTAAAAAAGAAGGATACGGCCATAATAAATTATATCTTTTGTAATGAGTGAAAAATTCATAATATCTTCAGCATACAGCTCGAGAAAAGCTGCAGTTAAAGCTGCAATAATTGAGTTTAATGAGCATACAGAAATTTTAGGGGCCGCAGAGCGTAATGTTATTAAAATAGCAGACATTAAAGGTGAAAAACAAACTATTAAATCTTTTAAGACACCTAATATATTAAATCAAATTATTTATAAATTTTTTCGAAAATCTAAAGCGCAACGTTCCTATGAATATGCACAAAAATTACTAACTTTAGGTATTAATACGCCCTTTCCTGTAGCGTATCAATTAAATTCGACTCCTTTATTATTTAAAAAAAGCTATTATGTAAGTAAGCTTATAGATTATGATTTAACTTATAGAGAGCTTACTAAAGATTTAGAAATAGTAGATCACGAAGCTATTTTAAGAGCTTTTACACGATTTACTTATAGCTTGCACAAGAATAATGTAAATTTTTTAGATCATTCTCCTGGAAACACTCTCATTGTTCGCGAGAAAGGGGGGTATGAGTTTTATTTAGTCGATTTAAACCGAATGGAATTTGGTGCAATGGATTTTGAAACTAGAATAAAAAACTTCTCAAAGCTCACGATTCATAAAGATATGATTAAAATAATGAGTAATGAGTATGCTAAATGTTCTGGGGAGAATGAACATAAGATATTTGAGTTAATGTGGTTTTTTACTGTTCAATTTCAAAATAAATTTTACAGAAAAAATAGAATTAAAAAGCGTTTGTTTTTTTGGAAAAAAAAATATAAATCGAGACTAACTAAATCTCCTATTGAATAAATTTACTATTATATGAACAATACTTTTGGTGAACAGCTTTATTTTATATTTTTTCATAAATGGAAATATTTGTGGGCTATTTTACAATCTAAATTTGATAACTCACTAATAGTAAATAAAGTTAATAAAGTAGTATTTGTAGCTCGAGAAAAGGATAAAGAATGGATTTTTGGAGCTAAAGTGCGGAGGTTATCGAGGTATTCTAAATTAAAGTCGTCTGTTTATTATAATGATAAATTAAGAGGGTTGCCCGATGCGGATGGTTATTTTTATATTTATCAAAATTATTTCTGCCGTTGTATTAGAAGTAAACCCAGTATTCTTAATAAGAAAAATATTGTGATGTTTACGCACCCCAATTGGGATAAAAAGTATTCAAAAACTCACGTAGTATGGTGTCTCAATAAAGCAGATTATATTATATGTTTAAACTCTGAGATAAAAACCTATTTAACCCAAATAGGAGTGAAGCCAGAGCTATTGAAGGTTTTGCATATTGGAACTTCTGCAGATTTTTTTTATAATCATGAAAGAAAAAATGGAGACATTGGGTTTTGTTCGAGTTTTCATATTAGAAAAAATCCAAAACTTATTTATGATCTTGTTAAAAATATGCCAGAAAGAACATTTCATCTTATTGGTCAAAATTGGGATAATTACGAAGGGTTTCAGGATATAAAAAAATTACCAAACTTTATATATCACAAAGATATTCCTTATAATCAATACCCAGAGATGTATTCTAAAATAGATGTTTTTGTGTCACCATCTATTCTAGAGGGTGGCCCTGTTCCTGTACTGGAAGCTATGATGTCTAACTGTGTGCCAGTAGCATCAAGAACGGGTTATTGTACAGATTTAATTAATCATGGAGAAAATGGTTTTCTTTTTGATGTGGATGCAGAATATAAGGACGTGGTTCCTTTAATAGAAAAAGCATTCTGTCTAGATACAAATGTTAGGCAAACGGTTATGCCTTATACGTGGGAAAATTGTGCAAAAACTATAGATGCTTTGTTTTTAGATAAATAATTTATTCCAACCTACTTCTTAACAGCCATAATTTTACATAGCGCATAAATATAACATAACCTGGAATATAACCCTATGTTTAGGCTAGCCATACCGACTCTAAAGCTACTTTGCAAGGCTAAAAACCATCGAAAAGTTTTTGAAAACGAAACTAAAACTTCCTATAAATAAAGCCAAAAGTGGCATCCGCAGACCAGTAAACTTTGAGTTACTTGGGCATGGATTTGTACCCGTTTATAAAAAGGGGGCAAAGGACAATATGTACTTGTGGTGGCTAATAAAAGTTGGGCAAAGTTAAAACGTAACTAACCTAAAAAGTATCACCAATAAAACCAAACCCATATCGTTATTCGAACGCCTCGAACTGCTTAATCAAGTCTGTCGAGGCTGGATGAATAATTACCGCTTAACCAATATCTATGCAAAAGTTAAAAAGTTAGATGAGTGGTTAAGAATTAAGTAAAACAAATCACGAATACCAAAATAAAATAGAAAAGAAATGAGTAAATCGGTTGCGCTACTGCATTTGGCACGATTGGAAAAGCTGGAAAGGAAACGTAAAAACCTCATTCGATTAGGTATAGAAGCAGGGCAAGCCTATGCTTGGAGTAGAACAAGAAAGGGAGGCTGGGCAGTCGCTCAACTGCGAAGCACATCACGAAATCCAAATTTTAAATATAATCTTGAGTAAATCCCTATTTTAAAGACTACTATCACAGTTTCTAGACTTAAACGAAAAGGATATAAACCTTTGTTAGATTACATTAATAATACGCAAACTTCAATTTGGTGAACCGCCGTATACGAGACCCCTTGGCCTGTCCTGAGCAAAGTCGAAGGATACGGTGGTGTGAGAGGCGCAGTGACGACTTTTAAGTCGTCACCCGTCTACTCGACGTGTGCTGTGTAAGCTATGATAAAGATGGAGGTAGGTCCTCCGATGAGGGTTTTTAGGAAAACTCATCAAACCACTTCTATGACGCATCCAAGGCAACAAAGATGTGTGAAGCGATAGAAGAGAAGGCTATTTAAAATAGTCAGGTAAGGATAGAAGAGATGAGCGAAAGCGAACCTTGCGATGAAGTGACGAAATGACCAGTTGTTGTCAAAACCTGATTTATATC